>NZ_AHHC01000048.1:0-11331 GCF_000242655.1 Pseudomonas sp. PAMC 25886 | reverse complement strand
GCCGGCGATAGTGGAGGCGGCGGTTACGCGGCCTTTCTGCGCCGGGCTTCCTCGCGCACTGCCGGAATGATCCACCGCCCATAATCCACGGTGTCATACAGCGGGTCATAGCCCCGGTTCAAAAACGTCGTGACCCCCAGGTCCACATAATCCAGCAGCGCCTGGGCCACGGTCTCCGGTGTGCCTACCAATGCCGTGGTGTCGCCATACGCCCCCACAGCCGTCGCCGTCGGCATCCACAACGCGCGGTCATGCCGATCGCCTAATGCCGCCGCTGCCAGCAAGCGTTCCGACCCCGTTCCCTTGATTCGCTTCTGCCACGGACTGCCCGCCGCGAACTGTGGATTGGCCTTGATCTGCTCCAGAATCTGCTCGGCCCGTTGCCAGGCCAGTTCCTCGGTCGCGCCCAAAATCAGGCGCACCGACAAACTCACCCGCGGCGCCTGCACACCCGCTGCACTGGCCGCCGCCTTGAGCTTGGCAATCTGCTCCGCCACACCGCTCAACGGTTCGCCCCACAGCGCATACAGATCCGCATGCTTGACCGCAATCTGGTAGGCAATGTCCGATGAGCCGCCAAACGAAATCGGGATATGGGGTTGTTGCAGCGGCTTGACCGGGGAAAACGCGCCCTTGATGTTGAAGTACTTGCCCTCGAAGTCGAACGGCTCTTCGGCGGTCCAGGTGCGCCGCACTATCTCCAGGTATTCGTCGGTGCGTTGGTAGCGCTCGGTCTTGTCCAGCAGGAAGTCGCCTTCCTGGGGCTCGGCGGTGATGCCGGTGATAGCGTGCAGGCGAATGCGCCCGCCGCCGGTGGTGTGGTCCAGCGTGGCGAAGGCTCGGGCTGCGACTGTCGGGGCAGTGAGTCCCGGCCGGTGGGCGATCATGAAACCCAGGCGTTCGGTGTGCGCCGCGGCGTAGGCGGCGATTTGCAGGCTGTCGGCACTGCCGGGCCCGCTGGCGATCAGCACCCGGTCAAAGCCGGCGTGTTCATGGGCGCGGGCGTGGTGGCGGATAAAATCGAGGTCGAAATCCGGGCTGCGCACGCCACGGGTCTCGGACCATTGGCGGGGGAAGATCATGCCGACAAATTCAATGGACATGCTGAGGCTCCTTTGAGGGTTAGAACTGATAGTCGACCTGGGCCAGCAATGTGCGGCCCGGCATCGGTTGCAGGAAGGTGTTGGTGGAGCCGGCCAGGCCGCTGACGAAGTTCAGTTCGTTGGTCAGGTTCAGCACGCGCAAGGTGGTGCTCCACTGCGGCTGGCGGTAGTACACGGCAAGGTCGAGGTTGTATTCGTTGGGGATCTTTACGGTCTTGCTCAGGTTCAGGTACCAGTTGCTGGTCCACCAGCCGGACAGCTCGGCGCCAAAGCCCGAGTCGAAGCGGTAGTCGACGTAGCCACTGGCGGTGTATTCCGGAATCTGCACCGCGTCGAAACGCCCGGAAGGCCGCTGGTTGAGGCTGTTGTTGTCGCCGAACACCGTGCCGTTGTCGGGCACGAACCCGGCCGAGGCAAAGCCCGCCTGGGAGGTGAATTCGTTGTAGGCGTTGAGCTTGGACAGGTTCAAGCCGCTGCGCAGGTGGTCATCCGGCTGATAGCGCACGGTGGCTTCCACGCCCTTGATCACCAGCCGCGCGATGCTGTTGTTGCTGTCTGGCGCCTGGTCCCGGGCCTGCTTGAACGCGGCGAGGGTCATGAACAATTGGTTGGGCACCGCTTCCACCTTCACGCCCACTTCGTGCAACACGCTCAGGCTCTGGAACGCCAGCGGGTTGAGCAGGTTGGCGCCACTGCCGCTGCCCCACCCCAGGCCGTTGGAAAAGAACCCGGTGTTGACCGCCAGCGAGCGATCGAAGGTGTAGTAAAGCGTGGTGTTTTCCGTGGGCTTGACGTAGGGGCTGACCTGGAATGCGAACAGCCGGTAATTGTCACTGTCCTTGCGCGGGTTGCCGCCGGCGAGCACGAACGGGTTATCGATCTCGGCCTCGATCCAGCTGCGGCTGGCACCGATGTTCAGGCCGAAATAGTCGCCGTACTTGAGGTTGTGCTGGCTGAACAGGGTCTTGGTGGTCCAGGTGCTTTCGGCGGTGTAGGGCGCCACGGATTCGGCATAGAGCCCGTGCCCGGCCGGATACATCGGCGGCAGGTTCAGCCAGCCGTAGTCATTGGAATACTGCGGCACGCCGGGCTGGCCGACCCACGCGCCATTGCCACCGGCCGGGTTGGCACCGGTGAGGCCCAGCAGGTCGCCGGGGTTCTTGCCCGAAGGGTCCTGGGTCAAGTCATAGGCGTTGATGGTGGAGCCGAAGCTGTTGTTGGCAGCGATCGACTGGTTAAACTCGCGGCGATAGATCAGGCCGGTATTGCTGTCATCCCGCAGGGTCCAGCCGCCCAGGCGGGTTTCATTGCGCGAGCGGAATTCGAAGCGGTTGTCGAAGATGTTGTCTTTGGATTGCACCTGGAACGAACCCACGGCATCGGTGATGTCCTTGGAGCGTTGGTAGAACGTGCTGTTTGCCACCGTGATGGTGGGCGACAGGTCGGCCTCGATGCGCAGCTGCGTGGTAAAGCGCCGGGAACTGCTCTCGTCTTCCTTGCGTTGCCCGGTTTGTGAAGACAGCGAGCGTTCGCCGTTACCCGCCAGCGTCGGGTCATACACCCAGCCCCGCAGGCTGCCGGGGTTGCTCTGGGTGTTGGGCGAGGCGGTCTGGAAGCTGCCATCCACCACGCTGTATTGGCCCTGGGCATTGCGTTGGCGTTTGACCCAACCCAGGGTTGGCGCATCGGCGGCGCCGGAGGCCAGCACCGGTGACCACAGGGTGTTGCCGTTCTGGATAATCGGCGTGGCGCGGCCGGCGTAGTACTTGCCGTTGTCCACCAGGTCCTGGGTGGCGCGGTTCCAGCCGTGGGTGATGTTGTAGTCGTAGTAGTTGTCGTAGCTGGCGTTCCAGTCCACCCGCACGTTGTCGTTGCGCCAGGCGAGGGCGCCGTAGAAAGCATCGAAGTTGTTGTCGACGTTGTCGTAGAAGTCCTGCTGGCGCTGCTTGGTGATGCTCAGGCGGTAGGCCAGGTTGTCACTCAAGGGGCCGGTGTTGTCGATGCTGAACTTGTTGGAACTGCGGGAGGTGCCGTCCGGTATCCACGAGCCCAGTTCACCGCTGAGTTTGGTCTTGAACGCGTCGAAGTCGGGCTTCTTGCTCAGGTAGTTCACATAACCGCCGCTGCCGGACACCGAGCCGTAGGTGACCGAGGACGGTCCGGCGACGATGTCGGCACCTTCATAGGCGTTGAAGTTTGCCGGGTGGCGCACGCCATAAGCGCGCTGGCCGTCCTGGAACACCTCGGAGCCCTGGGCGCGAAACTGCGGGGCGATGCCGGCGTTCTGGCCGCCGCCCCGGGTGATGCCGGGGGCGTACTTGACCAGGTCGTCGGCGCTGCGGATCGAGTCGTTGGCCAGTTGCTCGGCGTTGATTTGCACCACCGAGCGCGGCGTATCGAGGACTTTGGTTTCGGTACCGCCGTACACCGACGTCGGTGGGCGAGTGGGCAGGGCGTCGTCATCGGACTGGCTGGCACTGGCCTGCACGGTCACGGTTTGCAGTTGGGTATCGGCGGCAAAGGCCTGGATTGGCAGGCTTGCGGCCAGCAGCAGAGGTAAACGCAAGGCGATAGCGTGCATGGCAGAAATGCCCCATAAAAAGAATGAAGAGCGCACGGTCCCTTGTAGGAGCCGGCTTGCCGGCGATAAGGCCCTCGAGCCCTGCGCCGGTCGACCGGACGCCATCGCCGGCAAGCCGGCTCCTACAGGGCGATACGGTGTAAGTGGCTCAGGCGGTGTCTTTGAGCCAGAGCTTTTCGAAGCGCCAGGTGCTGAACAGCGACTCTTCGGATTGCGCGCCGCCGACACGGGTGGAGACGCTGTCGAGCAAGTCGGCATAGCCCCAGATCAGCATCCCGCCGCGTTCGTACTGGATCTGCTGGACCTGATGCACCAGGGCCTTGCGTTTTTCCAGGTCGGGCTGGGCCATGGCGGCCAGGAACAGCTCACTGAATTGCGGGTCGTTGAAGTGGGTCTTGTTGGACACCGCAAATGGCGCGTCGGTATGGATCGCACTGGCCAGGAACGGCGCGCCGATGCTGCCGCCGGTGCTCAGGGTCCAGTCGTTTTTCAGCGGCCCCTGGAAAGTCGCCAGGTCCACCTGCTTGACCTTGAGGGTCACGCCGATACGTTTGGCCTGTTCGGCCAGCACCAGCGCCGAACTCAGGCCCGGCCCCGGGGTGGTGATCAATTCCACTTCGAGGTTTTCCTGGCCAGCGTCCTTCAGCAGTTGTGCCGCGCGTTGCGGGTCGTAGGGGCGTGGGCCGAGGTCGTGGTTGAAGGTTGGGTCGCTGGGTGCATACAGGTCGTTGGCCACCCGGCCCTGGCCGTTCAGCGCGCGGCGCACCAGCTCTTCACGGTCGGCCATCAAGCGAAACGCTTCGCGCACCCGTGGGTCGTTGAACGGCGGTTTGTCGAGGTTCATGTCGAACGACAGCCAGTTGCCGGTCACCGAGGTGATGACTTTCAGGCGCGGGTCCTTTTGCAGGATTGGCAGCTGCTCGGTGGGCATCACGTTGGCCATGTCGATTTGCCCGGAACGCAGGGCGGCCAGGCGCGAGACCTGATCCTTGAAGTCGATGATCTCCAGCTCATCGGCGTAGGGCTTGCCGTCCTTGTAGTAGTTCTCGAAGCGGGTAAACAGTGAGCGCTGGCCTGGGGTGAAGCTTTTGAGCTTGTAGGGGCCGGCGCCCACCGGGTTGGTGACCGGGTGGTAATCCACCGGCACGATGCCGCCGAAGTTGACCCAGGTTTCTGCCAGCGGCATGTAGCTGCGCCCGTCGCGAAAGCTCAGGCGCACGGTGCGGTTGTCGAGCTTGACCAGGTTGTCACGGTCCACCCAGTGCAGTAGCGCCGCGTAGGGCGAGGCCAGCTGCGGGTCGGTGAGGCGGCGGATCGAGAAGATCAGGTCATCGGCATCGATGGTCTTGCCGTTGTGAAACTCCAGGCCGGGGCGCAGGCGCAGGGTCCAGCTGCTGGCGTCGGCATTCGGCTCGGCAAACTCGGCCAGGGCCAGGCGCGGTTGCATCTGCTCGTCCCATTCCCAGAGCTTGCTGTACAGCGCAAAGCCGCGAACGATGCCACTGCCCACGGGCTTGTGGGCATCGAGGTTGCCACTCTGGTTGCCATCCAGGATCCCCAGGCGCAGGCGCCCGCCGTAGCGCGGCTGGTCGTTGGCGGTGACGCTTTTGGGCGTGTCACCGGGACCGCAACCGGCCAGCAGCAAGCCGCCGCCGACGGTCACGCTGTAGCCGAGAAAGTCCCGGCGGCTAAGCAGTAGGCTCATGGCATCAGACTCCGGCCGGACCGTTGGCGGAGCGCAGTTCCAGCACGGGCTCCTGGGAGCGGCTCAGTTCGGCGCGTTCATTGAAAAAGTGCGGCAGGATGTGCTCGCCCAGGCGGTAGGCTTCCTCCAGGTGCGGGTAGCCGGCAAGGAAGAACAGGTCGATGCCGATGGCGTTGTACTCGCGAATTCGCGCCACCACGTTTTCGTAGCTGCCCACCAGCGCGCAGCCCGGCGGAATGCCGATGTAGCCAAAGCCGGTCCACACATTGGGGTGGATGAAGAAGTCATCGAAGCCCTGGGTTTCGGTTTTTTCGCTGAAGCCGTGCTCATAGCTGAGCTTGCGTGCCGTACGCAACCCGGCATGGGCCGCCACGGCCTTGACCGCGCCCCGGGCGATGCCTTCGTCGAAGAAACGCTTGGCTTCAGTGCGGGCCAGTTCTTCGGTTTCCCGGGTGATCACGTCAATCGACAGGCCGAAGCGAATGTCGGTGCGGCCCCATTTCAACGCGCGCTCGCGCAGGTCGGCGATCAGGGCGGCGATTTCGTCCGGGTGTTCGGCGCGCATCAGGTAGAAGTCGGCGTGCTTGGCGGCAAACTCCCGGGCGGCGATGGATGAACCGGCGGTGCAGATCAGCGGCAACTGGGCTTTCTTCAACGGCCCGCGCAAGCCGCCACCGTCGGCCTTGTAGAACTTGCCGTCGTAGTGGAAGGTTTCGTTGTGCCAATAGCCCTTGACCACGTCCATGAATTCGGTGGCGCGTTCGTAGCGTTCATCGTGGTCGCTGAAGTCGCCGACCTGGCGCTGGATCGCGTCCGAGCCGCCGTTGATGATGTTCCACACCAGGCGGTTGCCGGTGGCGCGCTGGTAGGTCGCCGCCTGCTGCACGGCCACCCACGGGGTGTAGTGGTAGGGCTGGAACGCGGTGACGAATTGCAGGGTGCGGGTTTCCCGGGCCAGCAGCGCGCAGACGGTCCACGGCTCTTCGCCGGTGGGCGCGTTGACCATCAGCGCGCCGCCAAAGCCGTTGATTTCTGCAGCCCTGGCGATTTGCCCGAGGTAGTCGATGTACGTGAAGTGGTCACCAACACTGAAGCCCGACACCGCGCCGGTGCTGGGGCCGCCGCGATGCCAGTCGCCACGGTTGCGTGGGTCGCCGGGGAGGAACTGGGTTTCGCCGTGCAGTGGCAGGCGGGTGAAGAATTCGATGCTCATGCAAGCCTCCTGCTTATTGCGCGGTGGGGGCGCAGATCGGGGTGATCGGCTGGTCGTTGATGACCTTGTGGGCAAACGGGATCGAGTCCTTGAGTGACGCGTTGACTGTGGCGCTGTGGCCCAGGCCTTTGTACAGGTGGCCTTCGACGATGGAGCCGGCCTTGCACGCGTCCTGCATCAGCTTGACCTGAGTCGCGGCGGCCGGGGTGGTGTCTTCGGCGCCGGTGCCGATGAAGATCGGCTTCGAGGTTTTCAGCGTCGGGTAGGACACTTGCGCCAGCCACGGGGCGAGCTGCTTGCCCTTGTAGTCTTTCTTGGTGTTGGCGATGCTCAGGCCGAGGCCTTCCACGTCGCCTTCGAGGGCGAACAGGCAACTGGTGCGGGCCTGCTCGAAAATCGGCAGGGCTTTTTCGGTGTAGAAGTCAGCCGGGTTGATGCTTGGGTCGTATTGCTGGGCGGCGAGCAGGGTGTAGAAGCCGTAGGCCAGGGTTGGGTCGACCTTGTTGCGCACTTCTTCGCTGGGGTTTTTCGCGTAGTCGAGGGTGTAGATCACACCGGTGCCAATGCTGCCTTTCACTCCCAGGTCCGGGGCGTAGGTGGCGGCATATGCCGCGGCAGCGAAGGCACCGGCACCGCCCTGGGATTGACCGACGATCAACACCTTGTCGGCCAGCCCGGGTACCCCGGCCACCACGGCCTTGGCGGCGTCGAGAATTCCGTAGGCGGCCATGCGGCTATTGAGCAATGGGTGGCCGCCGGGCACGCCGAGGCCCTGGTAATCGGTGGCGACGACGGCAAAACCTTCGGCCAGCCAGCGATTGAGGTAGGCCACGTCACGGTACGAGCGACCTTGCCAGGACGGTGCGCACACGTCCGCCACGCCCACGGTGCCATGGCCCCAGCTCGCCACCGGCCAACCACCGGCAGGCGGCGTGCCTTTTGGCAGGAACAGCGCGCCGGACACCACGATCGGTGTCTTGTTATCGATGCCGTCGGTGGAGGTGTACAGAATCCGTTGGGCGCTGGCGGCGTTGGCCAGGCTCAGGGTGCTGTCCAGGGGCTCGCTGCGCAGCAGTTTGCCGGGAACGGCCGGGATGGCTTTTTCCCAAGTGTAGAATGCCGAGACGCGGCCATCGCCTTGCAGCGGGTCGGGTTTGGGGGCGTAGGTGTCGGCAGCAAACACGCTCATGGACAGGGCCAGAACGCTGAGGCCAAAGGCAAAGGAGTGCGGCAGTTTCATGCTCAATTTCCCTATTACGGATTAGTGCTGACCTGGCCACGCAGGGCTGGCCAGTAGTCGGTGAGTTTCAGGTCGATCAGGGCCTGGTTGGTAAAGCCGGTGGCCAGTGACGGGCCGATGTCGTAGGTGTCGCGAATCAGGTGATTGGCCAGGGCGTAGGTGGTGAGGGCCTGGTAATGAGCCTTGAGTTGCTGGTCGCTTTTTGGCGCCCAGCGATCCTTCCAGGCCACCGGGTCGTCCTGATCGTCACGGCGCAGCACGCTTTCGGCGGTGCCGGCGCGGGAAGACAGCTGGTAATAGGCGTCCTGGTTCTGTGGCTGGGAAATCCACCACGCGGCTTTCACCCAGGCCGTGGCGAGCAATTGGGTGATGTCCGGGTGCTGCTGCACAAAGGCCTCGGTGCCCCACAGGTCGGAGACCAGGCGCCAGTCGTTACTGCCTTGTTTGGTCGACCAGATGATCTTGCCCACGCCCTTGTCTTCCAGGGCATAGGCCTCGCTGAGCAACACCGCCGCGTCGACCTTGCCGGCAGACACGGCCGCGGCGCCGACTTGCGGGTTGAGGTTGGCGATCTTGAAGTCGTCGAGTTTCAGGCCCTTGCTGGCCAGGAAGTTGCTGAAGGCGAACTCCCATGGACGGCCGCGATGCAGCGCCAGGCGCTTGCCCTTGAGGTCTTCGATGGTTTTCGCGGGGGAGCCTTCGGGCACCACCAGGTAGATATTGTTGCCGCTGCCACCGGGCACGATCAGCTTGCCCGGCACACCGCCGGCCCCGGCGATCACCGAAGGCAGGTCACCGCGCACGGCGAAGTCCAGGCTGTTATTGCTGAAGCCTTCGTTGATCTGCGGCCCGGCGCCGGCGTGGGGCAGGGCGATCCACTCCAGCTTGACCCCGCGTTCACGCAGTTGCGCTTCGAGCCAGCCGTCTTCGATGACGCGCCCGGCGATGCCGCCGAACACCGGCTTGCCCCCTTGCGTGTAGGCGACGATGGCGATCTTCACCGACGCCGGTGGCGCCTGTTCAGCCAGCACGCCGGTGCTGACCAGCACACCGAACACGGTGGCAATGCTGTTGCGCCAGAAACTTTTCATTGGGATCTCCCTGCTAAGTGATCGCGACCCCCTGTAGGAGCCGGCTTGCCGGCGAAAGCGTCCGTTTAGTCGGTGCAAGGCTTGAGGACCTCATCGCTGGCAAGCCGGCTCCTACAGGGGAGGTGGCGTTGGGAGGGAGAGAGCAGATTGCATGCCATCAGTGGAAAAACGCGCTGCACGCCTTGTAGAACGTGGTTTTGCGGGTTTTCGAAGAACTGCCTGGCAATGGCTTGGTGCTGATCTGCGCACAGGCAGGTGCTGGCCGATTGCTGCTCCAGCAGCAGGTGGGGTGCGATGTGTTGGTATATTCTTTTCGGGAATATATAAATATTAATTAATAATTAAATGGTATAGAAAACTTCATGCACTATTGACACGCGCTTTTACTGCCAGGAATGCACCATGTCGCTGATCACCCACCCCAACGCCCGTGAATTGACCAAGTCGGTGCGCGCCACCGTGCTGGTCTTCAAGGACCCGCGCTCACAGGAATTGCTCGCACGTATCGAGCGCCTGGCCCCCAGTGAGGCCAACACCTTGATCATCGGCGAGACCGGCACCGGCAAGGAACTGGTCGCGCGTCATATCCATCATCTGAGCCGTCGCGGGCGTGAGCCGTTTGTGGCGGTGAACTGCGGCGCGTTTGCCGAAACCCTGGTGGAAAGCGAGTTGTTCGGCCACGAAAAAGGCGCGTTCACCGGCGCTACCACCCACAAGGCCGGCTGGTTTGAAGCCGCCAACGGCGGTACGTTGTTTCTGGATGAAATCGGCGATTTGCCGTTGAACATGCAGGTCAAATTACTGCGGGTGCTACAGGAGCGCGAAGTGGTGCGCCTGGGTTCGCGTACGCCGATCCCGATCAACGTACGGCTGGTGGCGGCCACCAACGTCAACCTCGCCGACGCGGTGGTGGCCGGGCACTTCCGTGAAGATTTGTTCTACCGCCTGCACGTCGCCACCATCCGCCTGCCGCCCCTGCGGGAACGTCCCGGCGACATCCTGCCGCTGGCGGAATTTTTTCTTGAAGAACACTGCCAGCGCCTGGGCTACAACCGCGCTTCGCTGAGCATCGATGCCGAGCGCAAGCTGCTGGAACACAGCTGGCCGGGCAATATTCGCGAGCTGGAAAACGCGATTCACCATGCGTTGCTGGTGTGCCGTAATCAGTTGGTGCAGCCGCCGGACCTGCACTTGGTGGACATGCGTTCCTCGGGCATCCGCCAGGACGAGGCAAACCAGGCCGCGCCCGCGATCACCGGGCCGGTGAGCCTGGAGGCGGCGCTGAATGCGTTGTTCGAGCAGAACATTCCGGACCTTTACGAGCACATCGAGGAGACGGTCTTTCGTGCGGCCTATCGTTACTGCCATGGCAACCAGTTGCAGACCGGGCGCTTGCTGAATATCAGCCGCAACATTGTGCGGGCGCGGTTGGAAAAGATCGGCGAACTGGGCAAGCCGGTGCTGCTCGACGGGCAGTGACGGGGGTGTTAGCGTTTCGGGCTTCTCTGATCTGTAGAGGGCTCGACGTTGATTCGACTCACCGATTACATCGCTGATTTTTCCCGTTCGCCGCTGGCACCCTGGGTTGACCTTGCACCCTGGGAACTGGTGACCCAGGCGCCTGGCATTGTGCGGCAGTTGCTGGCGGGGCTTTCTGACGACGATTACGAGATTCATGACGAGATCGCAGTGCACCGTACTGCGGTGGTTGAAGCGGGTGCTGTTTTGAAAGCGCCGCTGATCATTGGTGCCCACTGTTTTATCGCGGCCGGGGCTTACCTTCGTGGTGGTTGCTGGGTGGATGAATATTGCATCTTCGGGCCGGGTGCGGAGCTCAAGACGTCCTTTGTTTTCAGTGGCAGCAAGTTGGCGCACTTCAACTTTGTGGGTGATTCGGTGTTGGGGCGCGGGGTGAATCTGGAGGCGGGCAGTATCGTTGCGAATTACCGTAATGAGCGGGATGACAAGGAGGTCCAGGTGCGGGTTGATGGGCAGTTGCAGCGTACCGGGTGCGACAAGTTTGGGGCGCTGTTGGGGGATCAGTCGCGGGTTGGAGCCAATGGTGTGTTGGCACCGGGGGCGGTGCTTGCGGTGGGTAGTGTGGTTAGGCGGGGGGAGGTTTTTGATTGTGAGGGGTAGGGGGCTTTTGGGGTACATATCCGTTGGTTGAGTAACGGCTGCTTATGGTTCCGCTCTTACAGCGGGTCACTTTGGAAAAGCCCCAAAGTAACCAAAGGGCTCTGCCCCGCCTGTCGGCACCTCGCTAAGGCTCGGCGTTCCCTCACTCCGGCATTGCTCCGCGGGCCGCCGCGACGGGGCGTCCCTGCCCCGTCGCGGCTAAACCGGCGTCCTGCCGGTTTACCCGCTCCTCAATCCCTGCGTTCGGCCTCGGGCTTAT
>NZ_AHHC01000049.1:0-31353 GCF_000242655.1 Pseudomonas sp. PAMC 25886 | reverse complement strand
CCCTGCCCCGTCGCGGCTAAACCGGCGTCCTGCCGGTTTACCCGCTCCTCAATCCCTGCGTTCGGCCTCGGGCTTATTGGGGCAGTCAGAGCCAGATCAAGATCAAAAGCAAGAGCACAGCGGCCTACAGGCCGGCTTGAGTGGTAGAAGCCAGATCAAAAGCGAAAGCCAAAGCGAAAACCAAATCTGAAACTGCTGCGGCTCTGCTTTTCTGTAGGAGCTGGCTTGCCGGCGATGCAGACACCTCGGTTTTTCAGGTACACCCAGTAGATGCCATCGCAGGCAAGCCAGCTCCCACATTTGACCGTGCCCGCTGTAGATTTTGATCTTGATGTTGCCTTTGCTTCACACCACTCAAGCCGGCCTGTAGGCCGCTGTGCTGTTGATCTGCTTTTGATCTTGATCTTAGGCGCCCCGTTAAACCACGCTGGCCGAACGCAGGTAGTACGGAGCGGGTAAACCGGCAGGACGCCGGTTTAGCCGCGACGGGGCAGGGACGCCCCGTCGCGGCGGCCCGCGGAGTAGTACCGGAGAGAGGGCACACCGAGCCTGGGCGAGGTGCCGAGTGGTGGGGCAAGAGCCTTTTGGTTACTTTTGGGCTCCTTTCAAAAGTGACCCGCTGTAAGAGCGGAACCCATCGAAGCCATCACCCAAATAACGGATATGCCCCCAATCTACCACCCCCGCAACCGCCCCCAAACCTGCACATCCCCGTTCTCCAACAACGCGCTATAGCTGCCGAACTGCGTCCCCGTAGCACACGCATGGTTAGGCAAAACCCTGAGCCGCGTCCCCAGCGGAAACCGCTCAACCACATCCACCGAAACGCCGTCGAACCAAGCCACTCCATGCTCCTGATTCGCGCTGCCCACCACCAACCCCTCAATCACCTCACCGCCCTCGGTACACACCTGCCCGTACCCAAAATCCCGCTTCTGCGACTGCGTCCCACGGTCCCGACTCATCGCCATCCACCCCGCATCGGTAATGATCCAGCCTTTCTCCGGCTGATGCCCGATCACCGTAGTCAGCACACTCAACACCAGCTCATCAACGCGGCACACCCCAACGTTATGCATCACCAAATCAAAAAACGCATAAACCCCGGCCCGCAGCTCAGTCACACCCTCCAGGCTGACCGCCGACAGCGCCGTCGGCGTCGAACCCACACTCACCTGCGAACAAGGCAAGCCCGCCCCCCGAATCACCTCGGCCGCTGCAACACAGCGCGCCCGTTCCTGCTCGGCTATCGCCCGCAATGCCTCAGGCGTATCCAGCCCGTAGCTTTCCCCGGCATGAGTCAACACCCCGGCAAGCATCCCGCCGCCATGCAGCAGCCTGGCGATCTCCAGCAACAACGGATCCTGAGGCTTCACCCCGGACCGGTGCCCATCACAGTCAATCTCAATCAGCACCGCAAAAACCTCACCCTGCAGCGCACCAAACTCGACAATCGCCCGGGCCCCGGCAAGGCTGTCGGTGATCAGCGTCAGCGCACACCCCTGACGACGCAACGCCAACGCCTGGGGCAATTTATGCGGCGCCATTGCCACCGCATACAGAACGTCGCGAATGCCGAGGTCGAAAAAATACTCGGCCTCCTTCAACGTCGAAACCGTAATCCCCGTGGCCCCTGACGCGATTTGCGCCGCCACTACCCCGGCGCATTTGTGGGTCTTCACATGGGGCCGCAAGCTCACCCCCAAGTCATCGGCGCGCCGCTGCATACGCAGGATATTGCGCTGCATCCGGCTGACATCCAGCAAAGCGGTCGGGGTATCCATCGTGCACACTCCAAAAGGTAAATTGACGGTCTATCCAGTACTGGATATGTTGTCTGAATGAAAAAACACACTCCCGAACAAGCGGCCCTGATCAGCCAACTCGAACAGATTGCCGAAGGCCTGAGCAAGACCTTCAGCCCGTTTTGCGAGGTCGTGCTGCACGACCTGCGCGACCCGCAGCACGCAATCATGGCCATCCACAACAACCTCTCCGGGCGCCAGCCGGGAGACCCCGCGACCGAGCTGGGCCTGGCGCGGATTGCCGACCCCGAGTACCCGCAGGTGATCGCCAACTACCAGAACCAGTTCGCCGATGGCCGCCAGGTCAAGAGCACTTCCATCGGTATCAAGGACTCCACCGGCAAGTACGTCGCGGCTTTGTGCATGAACGTCGACCTCTCGTTGTTCCGTGGCTTGCAGGGCATGCTGGAACAGTTCGGCTCGGTCAGCGGCGACCGGCCCGCCGAGTCTCTCGACCCGTCCGGTGCCGATGCCATTCGTGCGCGTATCGACCAGTTCGCCGCACGCCTGGCGACCACGCCACGTGCGCTGAAGGCCGCCGACCGCCGCTTGCTGATGCAAGAACTCAAGGACGCCGGCGTGATGGACATTCGACGGGCCATGGAAACGGTTGCCTCGCACCTTGGGGTCTCGCGGGCGGCGGTCTACACCTACGCCAAATGACCTACGCCGAACGCGCCACGGCTTCGATTTCAATCAGGTAGCCGTGGTGCAGTTCCGGCACCGGCACCACCGCGCGGGCAGGGCGGTGGTCCCCCAGCGCGGCGGCGTACAAGCCATCGAATTCAGGCCAGTGTTTTACCCCCACCACATACACCGTGACTTTCACCAGGTCTGCGGGTGAGCCGCCTGCGGCCTTCAAAATCGCCAACAGATTGTCCAGCGCCACTTGAGCCTGTTCGGCAAACGACGCATCAATGTTGTGGCGCCCGTCCGGGCTCACCGGTAATTGCCCGGAGATATACAGCGTGCCCTGATGGCTGACGGCCTGGGCGTAGTGACCGGCAGGCTGGGAGGCAGTGGGTGTGTGGTGAATCTTCATGATCGGCAGTTCTCAGGCAATGGAGGGAAGGGGAGCAGGTTGTTCATCGGTGGCACCGTGACCAATCACCGCCGTGGCCACGCCGCAGCCGAACACATTGGTGGCGGTTCGGCCCATGTCGAGGATCGGGTCTACCGCCAGGATCAGCAGCAAGCCGGCTTCCGGCAGACCCACCATCGGCAGGCCGGCCGCGAGCACCACCAGTGAGCCGCGGGCCACGCCGGCGGTGCCCTTGCTGATCACCAGCAGGGTCAGCAGGATCATTACCTGGTGGCTGAAGCTCATCTCGATGCCATAGGCCTGGGCAATGAACATCACGATAAACGCCTGGTACATCATCGAACCGTCGAGGTTGAATGAGTAACCCAGGGGCAGCACAAAGCTGTTGATACGCTTGGGCGAGCCGAAGCTGTCCAGGGCGGCGATGGTCTTGGGGTAGGCGGCTTCACTGCTGGCGGTGGAGAACGCCAGCAACACCGGGCTGCGCAGCAGCCGCAGCAATTGCCGCAAGCGTGCGCCCAGCGCCAGGTAACCCACGCCGCTGATCACCAGCCACAGCACCGCCAGGCCGAGGTAGAACTGCGCGATCAACTTGCCAAAGCTGACCACCATCCCCAACCCGTAAAGGCTGATGGTGGCGGCAATCGCGGCAAATACCGCCAGCGGTGCAATCACCATCACGTACTCGGTGATGCGGAACATCACCTGGGTCAACTCTTCCAGCACGTGCAGGATCGGCGACCTGGCGCTGCCCTTGACGAAGGCTAGCGCGGCGCCGAAGAACAACGAAAACACCACGATTTGCAGCACTTCATTGTTGCCCATGGCCTCAACGATGCTGCGTGGGAACACATGGGACAAAAAGCCCGACAGGTTGAAGGTGGCGGTGTTCAAACCGCTGCTGCCGTTCGCCGCCACGCTCAGGTTAAGCCCCGCGCCCGGCTGGAACAGGTTGGCCAATACCAGGCCGATCAGCAGCGACACTACCGACGCAATCAGGAACCAGGCCATCGCCTTGAACCCGACGCGGCCGATAGAGCCACTGTCTGCCATGCTCGCCACGCCACTGATCAACGTCGCCAGCACCAGCGGCGCGATGACCATCTTGATCAGGCGCAAAAATACGTCGGTCACCATGCTCAAGTAACCGACGATGGTCTTGGCAGTGTCGGCGTCCAGTCGGGCGTGCAGTACGGCCCCCACCAGCACACCGAGGATGATCGCAATCACGATGGCCCGGGCCAGGTAACGATTTTTCATAAGCACCTCTTGTTGTTAAAGCCTCGGGAAAACCCGGGCGTTTTTATCGGCGGCAGAAATTGCAGGCAGCCGGAAACCGTGTGGCAAGCACGCTCGCCACAGTCGGGTTCAGTGTTTTTTTGTTGGAAGGCTTAGCCCTGTAGCAGGCTCGCGTACTTCTCGATATCGACGTTGCCGCCCGTCACGATGATGCCCACGCGCTGGCCCTTGAATTGATCCTTCACGCTGCGCAACGCCGCGAGACCCAGGCAACCGGTGGGCTCCACGACCATTTTCATGCGCTGCATGAAGAACTTCATCGCTGCGACCAATTCGGCGTCCGAGACGGTAAGGATGTCAGTGACCTGCTCGCGAATGATCGGAAAGGTGTGGTGGCCCAGATGCTGGGTCTGCGCGCCGTCGGCGATGGTGGCGGGAGTATCGATGTGCACGATGCTGCCGGTCTGGAAGGAGCGCTGGCCGTCATTCCCGGCTTCGGGCTCGACCCCGTACAGCAGGCAATCGGGCGACAGCGCTCGAGTGGCCAATGCCGTGCCGGAGAGCATGCCGCCACCGCCCAGGCCAACAAACAAGGCGTCCAGGGGGCCGGTGAATTCCAGCAGCTCCTTGGCGGCAGTGCCCTGGCCGGCGAGTACGTCCGGGTGGTCGTAGGAAGGAATCAGGGTCATGCCGTGCTGCTCGGCCAGGGTGCGGCCGATCTGTTCGCGGTCTTCGGTGATGCGGTCGTAGAACACCACGGTCGCGCCGTATTCCCGGGTGGCGGCGACCTTGGCGGCCGGTGCGTCGGTGGGCATTACGAGGGTGGCCGGCATCTGCAACAGACGCGCGGCCAGGGCGATGCCTTGGGCGTGATTGCCCGAGGAAAACGCCACCACACCGGCCTTGCGCTGCGCCTCGTCAAACCGTGAAAGCGCATTGAACGCGCCGCGAAACTTGAATGAACCGGTGCGTTGCAGGTTTTCGCACTTGATGAACACCTGGGCCCCGGTCTCGGCGTCGAGGGTGCGCGAGGTGAACACCGGCGTGCGGTTGGCGAAGCCCTCCAGGCGTTCGGCGGCTTTGATCACGTCATGGTACGAAGACAATTGCATGGAAAGGACCTCTGAAAATGAACCGGGCACGGGCGCATTGCATTTGTTGTCTGGATAAAATATCCATAACTATACAAAATGTAAAGCGCTGCATGCCCAGGGTTTTCAGTGCCCGACCAGCTCCTCCAGCAACTGCTCTTTGTAGCCTTGCAATACCGATGAGCTGCGCTCCCTCGGATGCGGCAAGTCCACCCGGATTTCATGTTTGATTCGCCCTGGGTGGGCATCCATCACGATCACCCGGTCCCCCAGGTACAACGCCTCTTCGATGTCATGGGTGACCATGATCACCGTGCAGCGCTGCTGCACCCAGATCCGTTGCAGTTCACGCTGCAAATGCACCCGGGTCAGGGCATCGAGGGCGCCCAGTGGTTCATCGAGCAACAGCACCTTGGGTGTGTTGATCAGCGCCCGGGCGATCGCCGCACGTTGCGCCATGCCGCCGGAGAGCTGGTGGGGGTAGGCGTTTTCGAAGCCGGTGAGGTTGACCAGGGCGATGTGTTCGGCCACCTGCCGATCCTTTTCGGCCTGGGTCAGTTTGTGATTTTTCAGGGCCAGGGCGATGTTCTGGCTGACGGTCATCCACGGGAACAGGCGGTGGTCCTGGAACACAATGCCGCGCTCCAGGCTGGTGGCGGCAATGCGTTGGCCGTCCAGCAGGATGTCGCCTTCGTACTCGGCCTCCAGCCCGACAATCAGCCGCAGCAAGGTGGATTTGCCGCAGCCGCTGGCGCCGACGATGCTGACAAACTCCCCGGGGCGCACGTCGAGGTTGATGTTGTGCAACACCGGCAGCGGCTTGCCTTCGATCCGGTAGGCCTTGTTCAGGCCGCGAATCTGCAGGGCGCCGGTCTGCACGGCGGTGTGGAGGGCGTGGTGGGCGATTGCGTTCATGTTCATGGCCTTCAACGAAGATTGCGCCAGCGCAGCACGTGGCGGCTGAGGCGGGTAAACAGCAGGTTCATCAGGTAGCCCAGCAGGCCGATGCACAGCACGCTGAGCACGATCACTTCCATGCGCGAGCCGGCCTCGGCGTTCATCATCAGGTTGCCCAGGCCGGCACCGGAGGACAGGAACAGTTCGCTCCCGATGGCGGTGACCCAGGCGAAGGCGAGGGCATGCAGCACGCCGGTCGCGATACTCGGCAGCGCCGCCGGCAGCAGCACATGCACGAACTGCTGCACCGGGCTGAGCACCAGCACTTGGCCGACTTCACGATAACGCCGCTCCACATGGCTGAAGCCCTGGTAGGTGTTGAGCACCATCGGGTAGAAGGCCGCGAGGCTGACGATCAGCACCTTGGAAAATTCGCCATTGCCGAACCACATGGCAATCAACGGAATCCAGCCCAGCATCGGCACCTGGCGGATCGAATGGAACAACGGGCCGATCAAACGGTTGGCCACGCCGGACAGCGCCATCAGCACCCCCAGCACCACGCCGAACAGGATGCCCAGGGCCAGGCCACTGCTGGTGCGGGCCAGGCTGGCCAGCAGGTTGACCAGCAGCTCGCCGTTGCCGAGCATCTCCAGCAACGCCGAGCCAATCGCCGACAGCGGCACGAAGGCATACGCGCCGGCCGCGTCCTGGCGCGAGGCGTATTCCCAGGCGAGGATCAACAACAGTGGCAGCAACAGGCCGCGGGACTTTTTCAAGAGGTTCATGCCGGGCTCCTAGCGGGTTTGCCAGCGAAACAGCCGCTGTTCCAGTGAGCGAAAGCCAAAGTCGAGGGCAAAACCGATCACCCCGGTGACCACCACGCCCACCATCACCACGTCGATGCGCAGCATCTGCCGGGCCATCTCGATCATTTGCCCCAGGCCGCTGTCGGCCGCCAGCAACTCGGTGGCCACCAGCACCACCCAGGCGCGGGTCAGGCTGATGCGAAAACCGGTGATGATCGGCGGCGCGGCAGCGGGCAGGGCGATGCGCCAGACGAAGGTCGGCCAGCGCAGGCGGTACACGTCGGCCACTTCGAAATAGCTGCGGGGAATGCCCTTGACCCCCTCGCTGGCGGCCAGGGCCACCGGGAAAAACGCGGTCTTGGCGACGATGATGATCTTGAAGGTTTCATCAATGCCGAACAGCAGCACAAACATCGGGATCAGCGCGATGCTGGGGATCTGGCGCAGGGTGTGGAACAGCGGCGCGCAATACACCTCGACGTTCTTGGACAAGGCCATCAGCACGCCAAAGGCCAGGCCGCACAGCGAACCGATGCCAAAGCCCAGGCCGAGGCGCGACAGGCTGTTGCCCAGGTGTTCAGCGAGTTCGCCGCTGGCGAGCAGTTCTTCGAAGGTGTGCAGGACCTGGGCCGGCGGTACCAGCAGGTTGCGCGGGAAGATCCCGAGGTGCGCCACCAGCGCCCAGGTGGCGAGCAGGGCGAGGGGCGAGATGAGCCAGGTCAGGGCAGTCAGTAATCGGTAGGGGCGCATGGCGGGTCTTATTTCAGCGAAGTACTGGGGGAGCATCGCAAGACATGTGCCACTGAACACAACAGAGGAGAACAATGAAGGCCAAATGTGGGAGCTGGCTTGCCTGCGATGACGGTGGGCCAGCAAACATTGAGGCTGGCTGATCCACCGTTATCGCAGGCAAGCCAGCTCCCACAATGCATGGGTGTATATCCGAATGCCCGAATGATGCCTGGCCAACAATGGGCTGCTGCTCCAGCAACACCCCATCAGCAATCCCCTCAGAAGTCGTAGCTCACACTGGTGTAGTAAAACGCACCCTGCGCACCTTCAGGACTGGTGATCGAGTAGATCGGCACTCCATACAGCTGCGCGCCGGAGGCCTTGTCCGGGTGGGTATTGAACAGGTTGGTCGCGCCGGCGGAAAGCTTGATCCCCTTGCCGAGGTTGTAGGACACGTCCAGGTCGGTGACCCATTGCGGGCTGAACGTCTGGTCGAGGTTCGGGTTGGCGGCGTTGAGGCTTTTCCATTCGCCATAACGGCGCTGGGCTACGGTGACGCCCCATTGTTCATAGGCCCAGTTGGCGCTGAGGGTCAGCTTGTAGTCCGGCGTACCGTGTTCGATCAGGCCTTGGGTCGTGCGGCCGATGATCTGGTTGCCGGCGATGTTGCCGACGTTGCGCAGGTCGGTGATTTGCGTGCGGTTACGCGCGTAGCCGGCATTGAAGTTCACCCGGCCCCATTGCTGCAGATTGAGTTTGTAGTTGCCGGTCAGCTCGATACCGTCGGTGCGGGTGTCGGCGATGTTGGTGTAGAACGCCGCGCTCTGGATATTGGCGTAAGGCGTGCCGGCGAAGATCGGCGAGACCACCGAGGCCGGCAATTGGTCGGAGAGCGTGATGCGGTTATTGATGTTGATGCGGTAGGCGTCCACCGTTACCGATGCGTTATCCAGCGGTTGCCAGACCAGGCCCAGCGAGTAGTTGGTCGACTCCTCGGGCTTGAGCTGGGTGCCGCCCAGGGCCTGGGCTTCCGGGCTGTTGGCGCGCAGGGTGCGCTGTTGCACCTCCACGTAGTTGCCGCTGCCCGGTGGCTGCTCCACCACCTGCACACTGAACGACGACATGCCGCTCTGGGCCAGGGACGGCGCACGATAGCCGGTGCTGGCGCTGGCCCGTGCGGCGATCTGCGGGGTGAAATCGTAGCGCAGCGACAGCTTGCCGTTGGTGGTGTCGCCAAAGTCCGAATAGTGTTCGGTGCGCACTGCAACGCCGGCCTGGAACTTCTCGGTGACCTGGCCTTCGACATCCACATACGCGCCCAGCACCTTGCGTTGCAGCGAGGCGGCATCCACCGGGGTGATCCCCGAGTAATACCCGGCGAGCCGGCGCCCGGTCACCGGGTCGATGGTGTTGAACAGCGGGCCATTTTGCGACGCCGCCGGCGCGCCTGCGCTCAATTGGTAGTTCTCCTGGCGCCAGGCCAGGCCTGCGGAAACGGTCAATGGCTTGAACAGCAAGTCGG
This sequence comes from Pseudomonas sp. PAMC 25886, assembly GCF_000242655.1. Classification (NCBI taxonomy): domain Bacteria; kingdom Pseudomonadati; phylum Pseudomonadota; class Gammaproteobacteria; order Pseudomonadales; family Pseudomonadaceae; genus Pseudomonas; species Pseudomonas sp. PAMC 25886. Next base: position 22,216 of record NZ_AHHC01000049.1, on the reverse strand, counting down.
TGGGGAAATCCCGTACCCAGTCCAGGGTCACGTTGGTCTGGTCGTTCTTGCGCTCGCCGGTGTAGATCGTCGACGGGCTGTTGGCGCCCCAGCTGGGGTTGATCGCGTTGTAGTCGGTGGACTTGACGATGTTGGTGCCGTGGTTCAGCGCCAGGTCGAACTTGCCCAACTGCTCGTTTTCGTAACGCAGGCCGCCGGTGGCGGCATAGTCTTCCAGGGTGTAGCGGGTGATCGGCAAACGCCCGTCCGGGTAGCGCTGCAAGGAAACGCTGCCGTAGTTGTTGTACAGCGCGGTGGGCGGGTCGAAGAAACCGGTGGAGTCAGTGTTCTTGTGGGAGTAGGTGGCAAAGCCGTAGGCGGTCAGCCCTTCGCCAACGCCCATCTCGCTGTTGGCCAGGAAGTTGTACTGGTCGGAGACATTGTTGGAGCCCCAGTTCCAGGTGCGGTAGCGGTTGTTCTGTTCGCGCGGTGTATTGACGCTGGTATCGCCGCGATAAAAGATCCGGTTGTCCGGGTTGGTGTCGCTGGCCGGGTCCTGGCTGCCGGCATCGAAACTCAGGGTCAGGAAGCCGTCGTTGGGCAGCTCGAAGCCTTTCCAGCCGCTGTACTTGCGCTGCATGCCGTCGCCCTTGTTGTAGCCACCGAAGCGATAGCCGACGTTGCCGCCGTCGTCCTTCTGCTTGAGCACGATGTTGATCACCCCGGCGATGGCATCGGAGCCGTATTGGGCGGCGGCGCCGTCACGCAGGATCTCCACGTGGTCGATCGCACTCAACGGGATCAGGCTCAAGTCCACCGCCGCCGCGCCCCGGCCGTTGGCGAGGCTTTGGCGGGTGATGTTGGCGCTGGTGTGGCGGCGCTTGCCATCCACCAGCACCAGCACCTGGTCGGACGCCAGGCCGCGCAGCGAGGCGCCTTGGGCGATGGACCCGGCGAACGCGCCTTGAGGCGACTGCGGGAAGCTGAAGGACGGCGACAGCGCGGTCAGGGCGCCGGACAGGTCGGCAGCGCCGGTTTGCTGCAACTGCTCGCCGCTCAGCACATCCACCGGCGCGGCGCTTTGCAGGGCGGTGACATCGCTGCGACGGGTACCGAGTACTACCACGGTGTCGAGGCTGTCGTTCTTGGCGGTGGGCTGCGTCTCGGCGGCTACAGCGGGCACGGCAAGGCTGCCCATGACCAGCGCGATGGCGCCGGCCAACGGAGTACGTTGGAACATAGAAAGGTCCTTTCGAAGAGTGTTGGCGATGGCGGGCCGGACGCTATGGTTCAAACAAAGAAGGTCAACTGTGGGAGCTGGCTTGCCTGCGATGATGGCGGCACAGCCACATAGTGGTTGGCTGACCCACCGCTATCGCAGGCAAGCCAGCTCCCACATTTGATCTCCGGCGTTTGGTGAATAGTGTCCGGCGGCTGAAGTCAGAAGCGGCTGGTCACGCTCAGCCCCACGGTGCGCGGGTCGCCATAGGTGATCACGTACTGCCCCAATCCACCGTTCGGCCGGCCATGCACCTGGTAGCGGCGATCGGTGAGGTTGTTCACAAACCCGGTGACGCTGAGTTTTTCGTCGGCGCTGTACCAGGTCAGGCGGCTGTTGGCCAAGGTGTAGTGCGGTTGGCTCAAGTCCTTGTCGGCACTGCTCTGGCGGTCGGCGAGGAAGTATTCCTTGTCGCGGAAACTCACGTCGGCACCGGCCACCAGCTTGCCGCCGATCTCCAGCGGGATGGTGTAGTCGCCACCCAGCGACACCACGTTGCGCGGCGAGCGCACGAAGCTGTTGCCGCTGTAGTCACCGGTGACCGCACCGGTGTTGGGGTTGGTGTTCTTGAAGTCGGTGTATTCGGAGTCAAGGAACGAAATCGCCGCCCGCAGGTGCAGGTAGTCGGTGGGCTGGCCTTCCAGTTCCAGCTCGGCACCCTTGACCTTGCCCTTGGCGCCGTTGGTCAGCGCGGTGGTCAGTACGCCGTTGTTGACGGTCAGCAGGTTGACCTGAATGTCCGAGTAGTCGTAGTAGAAGATGTTCGCGTTGGCCGTCAGGCGGTGGTTGAACCACTCGGACTTGACGCCGAATTCGTAGGCGTCGAGTTGTTCCGGGTCCACCGTGGTCAGTTGCGACAGGCTGGTGGACAGCCCGGTGTTGAAGCCGCCCGAACGGAAGCCGTGGGCATAGCGGAAGAACACCCGCACGTTGTCGTTGATCCGGTATTCCGGGGTCAGGTCATAGGTCCAGGCTTCCCAGGTCTTGTCTTCCTGACGGTTGCCGTTGGTGCCGACGCCCGCCAGGGGAATCAGCGGGCCGTTGGCGGTGGCGCGGGTCAACTGGGTGAGGTTGAGGTCGATGTCTTTCTTTTCCTGGGTCCAGCGCAGGCCACCGGTCACGCTGAAATTGTCGGTGAGGTCGTAGGTCAGGTTGCCGAACAGCGCGTAGCTATCGGTGGTGTGGTTGTAGTTCAGGTCACGAAAATCCGTCGCGCCGTTGATTTGGTTGGAGCCGGTGCCATTGGGTGTCGGGCCTGGGGCGATAAAGCGTCCGGCGCTGCTGTCCAGGTCTTCATGGAAATAGTGCGCACCGGCCAGCCAGCGCAGGGTTTCCTGCTGGGGCGAGGCCAGGCGGATTTCCTGGGAGTACTGGGTGTATTTGTTGTCGGCGGTGGAGGTGCCGTTGACCTCGTAAGGTGTGTAGTCGGCATCACCGCTGGACTGGCCACGGATGTAGTCGTAGGCGCTGATGGACGTCAGGGTGTAGTCGCCCAGGTGCCAGTTGAGGGTCAGCGACGTGCCGTCGTGGTTGAGCTTGGAGTCGTCGTCCACGTTCAGTGCAATATTGCGTCCGGCGGGGCGCGTGTAGCCCACGTTGTAGTAACGCCCGAGGGTCAGCGCACCGTTGGCGCCGTCGCCCTTGAACTCGCGGCTGTGGATCTTCCACAGCGCATCCAGGTCCGGGTTGAGCTGGGCGAAGAACTGCAGGCGCACGGCCTTCTTGTTGACGTCGCCGTAGGTGTGATCGTCGATCAGGTTTTTCTGGAAGCCGTCGCGCTCCTCGGAGTACAGCGAGATCCGTGCCGCGAGTTTTTCCGGCACCAGGGTGCCACCGATGGCGCCGTTCACGATGCGCTCGTTCTTGCTGCCAAAGCCGATCGTGCCGTAGCCATCGGTGTCGAAGGTCGGCTTCTTCGAGATGATATTGACTGCGCCCGCGGTGGTGTTCTTGCCATACAGCGTGCCCTGGGGGCCGCGCAGAATCTCGATGCGTTCGAGGTCAAACAGCGGGCCGCCACCGGCAATCGGTGCGTTCAGGTACACGTCGTCGGCGTAGATGCCCACCGGGTACACGGTGGCCGCGCCGGTGTCGCCGGTGCCCAGGCCACGGATGTACCAGCGTGGTCGACCGTCGCCGTCGGGGTTCTTCGCCGAGGCGTTGGGAATAAAGGTGGTGATGTCGCCCATCGAGCGTACGCCGTCGGCAATGATACTGGTGCCCTGGACCGCCGATACCGCCACCGGAACCTCTTGCAGGGTTTCTTCCCGGTGTTGTGCGGTGACGGTCACGGTCTTGAGCGACGGCTCGGTGTTGCTGGCGTCGTTTTCGGCTGCTTCGGCGGCCAATAAAGGTTCACTGGCGGTGCCGCCTGCCAGCAGTAAAGCGAGCCACAGGCCCTTGGTGATCGGATTAAGTGTGTGCATGAAATCTCCCCCGGAAAAGTTTCCTTGAAGGGGCTAGAGCAGAGATCGTGCCAAGCAGATTTCAGGGTCGATACATGATTGTAAGATGTTGATATATAACGATTAAAAAATTAAATAAGCGGACGTTTACGAGCGATTGAAAGCGCAGCCGAAGGCCGTTTGAAAAGCGTGTCGAAGATTCAGCAGAAGTTGCTTGGAGGGTGCTGCTGGAGCAGCAGGGGAAGTGTTGCCAGGCAAGCACTGCAGGAGCCGGCAAGCCGGCTCCTGCAGAGGGGTTAGACGGCCACGCGAGAGGTGGAGCCGATGACCTTTTCCAGCACGCTGAAATCAATCCAGTCGCGTACATCGAAGCGCCGTGGAATGAAGTTCCAGCGATGCAGGAAATCGGTGAAGTCCTGCAAGGCTTCGATGGAGCGTGAGTCCAGTGTGGTACGCAGCCGGCGATGGGCATCTTCGCCATAGGCCGCGGTCACCCAGTACTCGCTGGTGTTGAGTTCCTGGGCCAGGAAACGCCGGGTTTCGTCCGGATTCGCCCAGGCCCATTGCTCGGTACGCAGCACGGTGTCGACGATTTTCACGCTGGCGTCGAAGTGCTCCTGCAACAGGTTGATGTCCACCGTGAGGGTACGCGGCGTACCGTTGTTGGAACGGATCAGCGGGTCCGGGTGCGAGCCGGTGTCCACCACCACATGCAAGCCAAACTCGTTGGCCAGGTGCACGGCGTGGGCACCCTTGAGGAAGATCGCGTCGATATCACCGCGCAGCAGGCCGATCAGCTCGTTGTTGCGCCGGCTGAAGCGGCTCACCCCAAGGCTGGCCGGAGAACCGTAGACGTATTGCACCTGGTTGTCGCTGTAGGTGCCGCCGTAGGGATAGTCCACCAGCTCCACGTCCGAGACTTCCAGGCCTTCGAGCTTGAGGGCATTTTCCAGGCCGCGCAGGGCCTGGGCGCGGGTGAAGTCGATCTGCACGTTGGCCCATTTCGGCAGGCCGAAGCGCCGGTTTTTCAAGTCGCGCACGCTGCGCACACCGCTCTCGGCGGTGGTCAGGATCAACTGCACCTCGTCGCTCCACGACAGCCCCAGCACCCGGGTTTCCACGCCACTGGCGTAGGCCCAGATCGCCGGGATATTTCCGCCGTGGCGCACCGAATTTTTCAGGTGATGGTCGTAATGCGCTTCGCGAACTTCGCGCTCCGTGGACTCGCGCAACGACTGGATATTGGTGCCAAAAGGCAGGAAAGCCTCCGCCAGGCGGCCGGACTGCACCGCAATGCCGAGGCCGGTGGGAACCGGACTGTGGGTGTACCAGAGAGTATCGAGTGGTTTGCTCATAAGGGTCTTCGTTCAAATCCATGAAATAGGAAACCTTTGCAGGAGCCCGGCTTGCCGGCGATGAGGCCCGAAAGGTCATTGCCGCATTCAAGGCCGTCATCGCCGGCAAGCCGGCTCCTGCACGGGTTAGCCTGCCAGCGCGGTTTTGCCGTTCAAGAGTGCTTCCAGCGGCCGTGCATCAATCCATTCACGCACATCAAAACTTTTCGGGATAAAGCGCCAGCGGTGCAGGAAATGCGTGAAGTCCTGCAGCGCGGTAATCGCCTGTTCATCGAGCCCGGTGCGCAGGCGCAAGTGGGCGTCGTTGCCATAGGCGGCGGTGACCCAATACTCACTGCTGTTGGTTTCCTGGGCCAGGTAGCGCCGGGTTTCTTCCGGGTGGGTGTGGGCCCATTGCTCGGCGCGCAGTACCGAATCGAGGATGCCGGTGGCCACGTCAAAGTGGTTTTCCAGCAGGTTCAGGTCCACCGCCAGGGTGCGTGGCGTGCCGTTGTTGCTGCGGATCAGCGGGTCCGGGTGGGAGCCGGTGTCGATCACCGTGTGCAGGCCAAAATCATGAGCCTGCTGGGCGGCGTGGGCGCCCTTGAGGAAGATCGCATCGACCTCACCCCGCAGCAGGCCGATCAGCTCCAGGTTGCGTTCGCTGACTTTCTGCGTGACCGGCGTACCGGCGATATTGCGCACCGGGGTATCGCTGAAGGTACCGCCGTAGCGGAAGTTCTTCAGCTTCACGTCGCCGACTTTCAGGCCTTCCAGTGACAGCGCGTTCTCCAGCCCGCGCAGGGCCTGGGCGCGGGTGAAGTCGATCTGTGCGCCGGCCCAGTCCGGCAGGCCGAAGGTGCGGCCCTTGAGGTCCTTGACGGTTTTGATGCCGCTGTCCTGGCGGGTCAGGATCAGTTGCACTTCATCTGCCCACGACAACCCGATCACCCGGGTTTCCCGGCCTTGGGCGCGGGCCCAGATCGCCGGGATATTCCCGCCATGGCGTACCGAATTGCGCAGGGTGTGATCGAAGTGCGATTCGCGCACCGCTTTGTCATCGGACTCACGCAGCGACTGCACCTCGGTGCCCAGGGCACCGACGGTGTCTTGCAGCCAGCCTTTTTGCACCGCAATGCCCAGGCCGGTGGGCACGGGGCAGCGGGTGTACCAGAGCGTATCGAGAGGTTGGGTCATCAGGGGGTCTCCCACAGCGTTCAGGCGCTGGCTTTCAAAGGTTGGATGGCCGGGCGTTGGTGCACCAGCGGCAGGACTTCCTGGCCAATGCGCAACGCTTCTTCCAGGTGTGGATTGCCGGCGAGGATAAAGGTTGAGAAACCGGCGTCGCGGTACTCCACCAGGCGCTCGGCGATGTTCTGGTGGCTGCCGACCAGGCCCACGGTGGGGCCGGGCTTGGCCTTGGCAAACCCGGCCCACAGGTTGGGGCCGATGATCAGGTCGTCGAACCGGTCGACGTTCTGGTGGTACGCGGTCTGGCGCGCGCCGCCGACCGAATCCGAGCCGCTGGTAAAGCCCTTGGCGACTTGGCTGCTCTTGCCTTCGAGCTTGTCGAACTGGCGGCGCAGGTCCTTCCAGGCTTGCTCCTCGGTCTCCCGGGCGAACAGATCGACCCGCAGGCCGAAACGCACGGTGCGGCCTTGTTTGTCGGCCAATTCGCGTACGCGCTCGATGTGTGGCTTGAGCTTGTCGATGGGTTCGGCCCAGTTCAGGTACACGTCGGCGTGTTTGGCGGCGACGTCGAGGGCGGCGTCGGAGAAACCGGAGAAGTACACGCCGGGCTTGCGTTCGTGGTGCAGGCCGTGGGGCAGGGCGCCGTTTTCCAGTTGGTAGATATCGCCGTCGTAGGAGAATCTTTCGTTCTCCCAGAGGCCCTGGATGATGTCGAGGAATTCGCCGGTGCGCTTGTAGCGCAGGTCGTGTTCGAGGAAGTCACCGTTGGCGCGCTGGCTGGCGGGGTTGCCGCCGGTGATGATGTTCCATTCCACGCGGCCGCGGCTGAGGTTTTGCAGGATCGCGGCTTGTTGGGCGGCGTAGGCGGGCAGGGTCCAGGTGGCCTGGAAGGCGATCAGGAACTTGATGCGCCGGGTTTCCCGGGCCAGGGCGGCGGCGACGATCCACGGCTCGGGGCCGGTGGGCAGCAGGGCGCCTTCGAAACCGGCGAGTTCGGCGGCCTTGGCGACCTGGGCGATGTAGTCGATGTAGGTGAAGTCGTCGGGTTGGCCGTTGGGCAGGCGGCCCGGGGCGATATTGCCGGGGCGGTAGTCCGGGTTGCCGCGGTTGTGTTTGTCGGTGGTGAGTTGGGGGCCGTCGGTGCCCAGTGGCAGGCGCCAGAAGAATTCAGTGGTCATGGGTGCTCCGGAGTCAGTCGCGTGAGGTGCGGGGACCTTTTGGTATTGGGACTGCAACGGGCATGCCATGGGGGGTTGGGCCAATGGGGGCGGGGGTGTTGGGTTTTTTGGGTGGGTGGGGTGCGTCTGTAGCAACACTGGGTCAGCAGTGGGTGTTGGGGGTGAAGCAGTCGCTGTTTTGGGTGTACATATCCGTTGCTGCGGTAACGGCTGCTTAAGGTTTCGCTCTTACAGCGACTCACTTTGGAAAAGCCCCAAAGTAAGCAAAGGGCTCTGCCCCGCCTGTCGGCCCCTCGCTAAGGCTCGGTGTTCCCTCACTTCGGCATTGCTCCGCGGGCCGCCGCGACGGGGCGTCCCTGCCCCGTCGCGGCTAAACCGGCGTCCTGCCGGTTTACCCGCTCCTCAATCCCTGCGTTCGGCCTCGGGCTTATTGGGGCAGTCAGAGCCAGATCAAGATCAAAAGCAAGAGCACAGCGGCCTACCGGCCGGCTTGAGTGGTAGAAGCCAAATCAAAAGCGAAAGCCAAAGCGAAAACCAAATCTGAAACTGCTGCGGCTCTGCTTTTCTGTGGGAGCTGGCTTGCCTGCGATGCAGACACCTCGGTTTTTCAGGTACACCCAGTAGATGCCATCGCAGGCAAGCCAGCTCCCACATTTGACCGTGCCCGCTGTAGATTTTGATTTTGATTTTGCCTTTGCTTCACACCACTCAAGCCGGCCTGTAGGCCGCTGTGCTGTTGATCTGCTTTTGATCTTGATCTTAGGCGCCCCGTTAAACCACGCTGGCCGAACGCAGGTAGTACGGAGCGGGTAAACCGGCAGGACGCCGGTTTAGCCGCGACGGGGCAGGGACGCCCCGTCGCGGCGGCCCGCGGAGTAATGCCGGAGTGAGGGCACACCGAGCCTAGGCGAGGTGCCGAGTGGTGGGGCAAGAGCGTTTTGCTTACTTTTGCGCTGTTCAAAAGTGAGCCGCTGTAAGAGCGGAACCAATAGCGGCCATCACCCAAATAACGGATATACCCCCAATCACCCAGCCACCAAATCCCCCACCCGAGCACTCCGCAAATACGTCTGATACAACGCCGCATAAGCCCCCCCACGCTCAATCAACGCATCATGCGCCCCAAGCTCCACCACCTGCCCATGCCTCACCACGGCAATCCGGTCCGCGTCCCGTATGGTCGCCAACCGGTGGGCAATGATGATCGCCGTACGCCCCAGACACAGCCTGCGCAACGCCCGCTGAATCCGCCGCTCCGTGTGAATATCCACCGCCGAAGTCGCCTCATCCAGTACCAGCACCGCCGGGTCCGCCAGATACGCCCGCACCAGGCAAACGAGCTGCCGCTGCCCATGGCTCAAATGGGCACCCAAAGGCCCGACCTCGGTGTGGTACTGATGGGGCAACCGCTCCAACACCTCATCCGCCCCAAGCTCCCGGGCCGCCGCGATCAATGTCGCGTCATCCGCCAGTGGTGCCGCCAGCCGCAAGTTGTCGAGAATGCTCCCGCTGAACAACACATTGTCCTGCAACACCACCCCGACATTGCGCCGCAACGCATGCTGGGCCAACTCCCGCACATCAATCCCATCCAGCCGCACCGCGCCCGACTGCACCTCGTAAAACCGCGTCAGCAACTGCACCAGCGTGCTTTTCCCGTGCCCCGACGGCCCGACAATCGCCAACACTTCACCCGCCGGGATATGCAAATCCAGCCCATTGATCACCGGCGTCTGCGCACTCGGCACATAGCTGAAGTCCACTTTTTCAAACCGCACCTCACCCCGTGCCCGGCCCAAGTGCCGGGGAGTAGCGCTGTCGGTGATCTGCGCCTGGGTATCCAGCAACAGGAAAATCCGCTGCGCCGACGCCGAGCCGGTGGCATAGCGCTCAAACAGGTCCGACAGTTCCTGCAACGGCCCCAAAAACAAAAACACGTAGAACAGACTCTCCGCCATTTGCCCGACCGACACCTCGCCCGCCGCCAGTCCATAACCGCCCACCAGCAGCAACAAGGCGATCCCCGCCGAACTCAGCAACGCCGTAAAGGGTGCGAACCACCCCGACCGCAGGCTGCCGCGAATCAGCGCCTGGTTGAAGTCATCCAGCAACCCGCGATAACGCCGCAGGTTCGGCGCCTCCTGCGCGCACTGCTGCAGCATTCGGGCGCCGCTGACGCTTTCCACCAGGTGTGCGGTAAAGCGGCTGCGGTTTTCCGCGACCCTGGCCCAGTTGCGCTGGGAGATCCGCTTGAAACTCCAGGTCGCCAGCACCAGCAACGGTACGGTGGCCGCCAGGCTGAGGAAGAAGCGCGGGTCGATACGCCATAGCATCACCGACGCCAGACCGCAGCGCAGCATGGCACCGAGCAGCTCCGGCGGGCCCTGGATCACCAGGGGTTCAAGGGCATCCACGTCGCGGTCAACCCGGGAAATGATCCGCCCGGCGCGGGTCTGGTCGAAGTAGCTCACGCTCAAACCCTGGACATGCGCAAACACCTGTACCCGCAGGGCATTCAGCACGCGAATCGCCGCGCCTCCGGCGACGAACTGCGAGACCCCGGCCAGCAGGAAGCGCACCAGCCAACTGGCGGCCAGCCCAAGGCCCAGCCACAGCACCAGGCGCTCATCCAGCAGCCAGTGGTCGGCTTGTTGAATCAAGCCACGGTCCAGCAGTTCACGCACGAACCAGGGTCGCAAAAACACTGTGAATACCAGCAATAACTCAATGCCGATCACCGCGAAAATCGCGCGGCGGATTGGCCTGAGCAGCGGCAGCAAGCGTTTGAACATGCTGCGGTCGAGGGCCTTTTTCGCGAGCATTTCTTCGATTTCGATATCGCTCAAGGCTTTGCCGGCGATTGGATTAGCCATGGTCGATCCCCAGCAGGTCGCGGTAGTGCGGGTTGGTGTGTTGCAGCTCGGCGTGTGGCCCTGCGGCGGCGATTTTGCCGTGCGCCAGCATCAGCACCCGATCGGCCAGGAGGATGGTCGACAACTTGCTGGAGATCACCAGCACCGTGGTGCCACGCAGTTCCCGCAGGTTATTCAGCACGCGGCGTTCGCTGATGGCGTCGAGGGCGCTGGTGGCGTCGTCCAGGCACAGAATGTCCGGTTTGCCGAGCAACGCCCGGGCCAGGCACAGGCGCTGGCGCTGGCCGCCCGACAAGGTCACGCCACGATCACCCAGCGGCGTGGCGAGGCCGTGGGGCAGGCGCAGCAAGATGTCGTCGGCGGCGGCGAGGTGCAGGGCCTCGAGCAATTGTTCATCGGTGGCGTCGGGGGCGGTCAGGCGCAGGTTGGCGGCGAGGCTCCCGGCAAACAGGAAGCTCTCTTGCGGCACCACGTGCACCCGTTGGCGCAGCGTGCCCAGGTCCAGTTCGCGAATGTCTTGCCAGCCAGCATCGTCATGGCCGAGCAACACACGTCCGGCGCTGACATCGGTGAGGCGCGGCAGCAGGCTGGCCAACAAGCTTTTCCCGGTACCGGTGGCGCCCACCAACGCGACAATTTCTCCGGGCACCAGGGTCAGCGAACAGTCATGCAGAATGTCCCGGCCACCGCCGGGAGCGCTCACACTGACGTGCTCCAGATGCAGCCCCAGGGGCGAAGCGGGCAGGGTGGCGCTGCCGCTGCGGATGGCGGCCGGGGCGTCCAGCAGTTGCCAGATTCGCTCGGCACTGGCCCGGGCATCGGCGAAGGTCTGCATCACCCGGCCAATGCCTTCGATGCGAAATACCAGGGTGGTGGCGATCAGCAGCGAGGTCACCAGTTCGCCGATGCCCAGTTGGCCGGCGGCGACCAGATGGGCACCGTAGACCAGGATCCAGACATGGCCGAGAGCGACCACTGCCTGGGGCAGCGGAATGCGTGAGCTGGAATAAGCCAGCGCCTGGCGGGCCAGCCCGGCGAACACTGCGACCTGTTCGGAGAAGCCCTGGATACGGCTCTGCTCAAGGGCAAAGGACTTGATCACCCGCACGCCGCCGATGCCTTCGCTGAGGTCCTGGTTGACCCGGTCGTAGGCCGCGCCGACGTTGCGGTCGAGTTCAACCAAGCGTTCGGTCTGCCGCACGAAAATCCACAGCCCGGTGACGGTCAGCAGCAGCGGTACCAACCCCAGCCACGGGTTGTACCAGCTCAACAGGCCAACGGTGGCCAGCACTACCAGCGGGGTTTCCACCACCTGGCGCCAGAAGGTGATCAGGGCGTCCCGTACCTTGTCGGCATCGCGGGTGGTGCGGGTGATCATCTCGCCCATGCCGTGCTGCCAGTGATAGCCCAGGTGCAGGCTTTGCACCTGGGCGAGGATGCGTTCGCGCAGGCGCGTCAGCAGTTCCTGGCTGAGCACTAGGGACAACACGCTGGCGGCGTATTGCAGTACGCCACGGCCCAGGGCCACGGCGAGCATCAGCCATAACCAGTGCCAGCCCAGGCTGGCGTCGAGGCTGCCGTCGGCCTGGCGGATCACCGCGCGGCCGGCGCTTACGTCGTTGACGGCATGGCCGATCAGCCATTGTTGCCAGACAAGGCCGAGGTTGATGGCCACGAACAGCCCGGCGACCAGAGCGAAACGCCAGGGCATTTCGCGGTAGATCGCCAGGCTGCGCAGAAGAGGGTGTCTTTCGATCATGAAAAGCTCAATGGGGGTTATTGATCGTTCCCAAACTGTGGCGAGGGAGCTTGCTCCCGTTGGGTTGCGAAGCGACCCCAAAAGAGGGGCCTGCTGCGCACTCCAGCGGGAGCAAGCTCCCTCGCCACAGGGATGTGTCGGGCGGGTCTAGCGAGTGGTAGCTCCCTGGGTTTCCTTGGCGTTCAAGATCGCCGTGTACTCCCCCGGATCAATCCCGTTCAGGTAGTAATTGCCCACATGGTGCAAACGCCAGCGAATCGGGTCATGGGTGGTGTGCACCCGCGCGTTGCGCCAGAACCGGTCCAGGTTCCATTTGCTCAGGGACGAACTGGCCCCCAGCAACGAGAAAATATCGCTGGAAATCTTCAACGAGGCGCTGTCCGAATGCGCCCGTGCGGTGGCCACCGACAGGATCAACTCGTCCTGGAGTTCCTTGTTTTCCGGGTCCAGTTCATGCTCGTCAAACACCCGCGCCGCATCCCGCAGCAGTGACTCGGCCGCGCGCAGGGCCACCGCGTATTCGCCGATCTGCTTGATGATGTGCGGCTCTTCATTGGCGTGGTCCACGCCGCTTTCCACCCACGGCCGGGCGTTGTGCTTGAGGTAGTCCACCGCAGCGGTCAGCGCGCCCGAGGCAATCCCGGTATCGATTGCCGCGTGCAGGATCTGCGGGAAGGTCAGCCCGGTGCGCTTCATCGGGCCCTTGCGCCGGGAGACGAAGTCTTCGTCCAGTTCGATGTTGTCGAAATTCACCGTGCCGCTGACCGAGTTTTTCTGGCCGAAGGCTTCCCAGTCGTCCACCAGGGTCAGGCCCGGCGCGTTGCGGTTGAGCAGCACACCGGCACCGCCATCATCAGAGGCGGCGGTGAGGGAGATCCACTCGGCAAGGTAGGAACCGGTGGAGTAGAACTTGCTGCCATTCAGTACCAGCTTGCCGTCGGCACGCCGCTCGACGCGGGTCTTGAGGGCGAACTTGTTCTTGCCACCGACTTCCGCCAGGGCGTTGCCAAAACGCTTGCCGGCCAATACATCAGCCACCAGGCGATCACGCACCGCATCCGGATAGCCGTTGAAGATGCCCCGTAGCATCACGTTGTGAATCTGCAGCAACTGCCCCACACCGCCATCGGCCACCGAGACCAGGCGCACGGTTTCGACGATGGTTTGCACCGAGGCACCCAGCCCGCCAAATGCCTTGGGCACGCCGATGGCGGTCAGGCCGCTCTGGGACAGCAATTGCGCCTGGCGCCACGGCAGTTGGCCGTTCTGGCTGCTGTCGGCGGCGATCGCGGCGATTTCCACGGCGATCTCTTTGGCCGCGGCAATCGCCTCGGCCTCGCTGTGCAGTTGGCGTACCGGTACCTGTTCGAACGTACTCATAGTTTCTTCCCCTGATTTGGCCCGTGCGTTTAAGCCCCTCTGTAGGAGCTGGCTTGCCAGCGATGGTGGTTAACGATGACGCGTACTGACGGGTTTACGCGGTGCACTTGAGGCCATCGCTGGCAAGCCAGCTCCTACAAGGGATTGCGCTGGATGTCGGGCATTGAAGGTGCCTTGAGCAAGTTCTGCGCCAATGCCGAAAACCACGCCTGGCGGGGCCTGCGACAATGGGGGTGTTGCTGGGGCAGCAGTGGCGAACGGGTGACTGCTGGGCCAGCAGCAGCGCTGCTGACAGACCAGCAACAGCGCTTTGGCTGTTTGCGCCAAAGCCTTGTAAACCGGGGCTTTGGCCAATTGGCACGGCCTCTGCAATACCCCCATGGACTGCCTTGCCCAATTCAATGGAGCTGCCCATGACCCTTTCCGCCATCCTGCCCAAGCCTGCGCTTGAGCAGATCTGGTTTACCCGCTGCCCGGTGCCGACCGCTTCCGGCATCGCCTACAAACTCGGTTGGCTGAGCGAGGAATTCGCCGCCGACGGCCTGCCGGTCTCGACCTTGCAGGAGGCCCGTCAACTGGGCCACCACCACTACGATCACGAGCTGCCCGGGCTGTTTCGCGAAGGCGGCAACGTGCCGGCACTGGCGGCCCGTGCCGCCGGTGCGCCGAGCCGTTTGATCGGCCTGACCTGGATCGAGGAATGGCAAACCATCCTGGTCCGCCCGGACTCCGGCATCACGCGTCCCGAACACCTGAAAGGCAAGCGCCTGGCCTTGCCGGCCTGGGGCGACAGCCGCCCGGGCAGCATCGCCCGGGCCATGAGCCTGCACGGCTATAAAGGCGCGTTGAGCCTGGCCGGCCTGGGCTTTGATGATGTGCAACTGGTGGAGGTGGCGCTGCACGATCAGGAGCAGGCGTCCAACCCACAGGAAGGTTTGCAGCGCCTGTGGTCGGGTCTGGATTACCTGGCGCGCGGCGAAGTGGATGCGGTGTACGTCAAGGGCGCTTCGGCCGCCGATGCCGCACGCCGACTGGGCCTGGTGGTGGGCATCGACCTGGACCTGATCGCCGAGCCGCGCTACCGCATCAATAACGGCACGCCGCGCCCGATCACCGTCCACCAGAGCCTGCTGGACAACCACTTTGACCTGGTGGTGCGTTTCCTCGCGCAAACCCTCAGCGCGGCAGACTGGGCTGCGAACAATCGCGAGGGCCTGAACGCGATTCTCGAAGAAGAAACCCGCGCCGGCAGTGCCGGGGTGGCCGAGGCCTATCGCGGCGATTTCCATACCACCCTGGCCCCGGACCTGTCGGCCCAGCGCCTGGACTTCCTCGGTATCCAGAAAGACTTCCTGTACCTGCACGGCTTCCTGGAGCGCGATTTTGCAATCGCCGACTGGGTCGACCCGCGCCCCCTGCAAGCTGCCCATGAACTGTTGGCCAAGCGCCGCGCCTGAACCCGGAGAAACTGCCATGACTGCCATTGTCCACGCCCAACCGATCACCCAGGAACTGCAGGATTTTATCGACAAGGTCCTGCTGGAAGCCGAAGAAGCCTTCACCGTCTTCCGTGAGACCAACACCATCACCGCCAACGGCACCGTGGGCTTTATCGAGCGTGTGCCGGGCCAGGAACTGCTGGTGTCGGTCAACTACGGCGGCCCGTGGAACTACCGCAAGCCGCTGCAGGCCACCGTCACCGACTTTGCCGGCAACGTGATCTTCGGCAAAGGCAAGGGCGGCCTGGGGCGCTACACCAAGCTGTTCCAGCAGCATGCGGACGTGACCACCGTTTCTCATGTGCACTCGCCGTACCTCGGCGCGTGGGCCCAGACCCATCGCACGCTGCCGTTCCACTACGTGCCGGTGCAGCGTTACCAGCTGGCGCGCGAGCTGCCGGTGTACATCGACCGTCGCCAGCAGGAAGTGGATTTCATCCTCGACAAGATCGCTGAAAACCCCTTCAACCTGGCGATCCTCGAAGCCAACGGCGGCTCCACGGTGTGGGGCAAGCAAGGGCTGCGGGCCACGGCTGAATTCATCCTGTTGCTGGAGGAGGGCGCGCAGCTGCAATTGCTGGCAGATGCCCTGGGTGGTTCGCGGGCTTACGGGCCTGGCGTGTTGACCCAGCAGTGGAAGATGAGTGGCTTATACGAACAAGCAACAGCACTCGGCCTGGTCCCCGCCATCGACCGCCGCACCTGAGTACCAGGGCGCTGTTGTGGCGAGGGGGCTTGTCCCCCGTTGGGCTGCGAAGCAGCCCTAAAAGCCGCGATCCCATCCTGTCTGAAAAAAACGCGGTGATCTTATTGGGGCTGCTGCGCAGCCCAACGGGGGACAAGCCCCCTCACCACAGGAAAAATCAGTGCCCATTTTGGCTTCCAACTTCAAGGATGTTGCCCCATGGCGGTAAAAATTCTCTGGTACCTCACCACGCCCGACGGCCCTTATCCATGGGAGCCCGAAGGCCGCTGGAAGACCGACTTCCAGCACCTCAAGCAACTCGCCGTCGCCAGCGACCGCCTGGGGTTCTACGGCTCGCTGCTCGGCTCCAGCCCCAACGAAAGTCTGGCAGTAGCCGCCTCGCTGATCGACGCCACCCAGCGCCTGCGCTTCCTGGTGGCGCAACACCCCGGCGAGTTGTCACCTGCCGTCCTGGCCAAATGGGCCCTGACCTTTGACCAATTCTCCAACGGCCGCCTGTTGTTCAACGTGGTCAACGGCAATGACGCCGGCCTGGCCACCCTCGGCGTGCATTACCCACACGATGAACGCTACGCCTTCAGCCTCGAATACTGGCGCGCCTTCCAGGGCTTCTACGCCGGCGATACTCGGGGTTATGACGGCCAATACGTCAAGCTCGCCCCGCGTGCGCCGGGGGCGGCCAAACATCCGCTGGGCGGCTGGCACCCGCCGTACCAGAAGCCGGGCATCCCGCTGTGGGGCGCCGGCACGTCGGGGCCGGGGGTTGAGCATTCGGTGCAGTTGCTCGACGTGTACCTGAGCTTCGCCAACACCCCGCCAAAACTCGGCGACAAGTTCCGCAAGGTTGCCGCCGAAGCAGCAAAGATCGGCCGTGAACTGACCTTTGGCACCCGCCTGCAAATCATCGTGCGCGAGACCGAAGAAGAGGCCTGGGCCCACGCCGAGAAACTGCTGCAACGTACTTCGCTGCAAACCGCCCGCACTGCCATCGAACGCCAGTTGCCCCCCGGCGTGAGCTTCGAGGATTTCCACAGCGACGACCCGCAAACCCAACGCAACGTCGAGACCATTCGCGCCGGCCGCCTGCCCAAGGCCCGCGACCTGGAGATTTACCCCAACGTGTGGCTCGGCCCGAGCCTGTTCGGCTTCAACATCCTCGGCCCGGCCGCCGGCACTTACCTGGTGGGCAGCGCCGAACAGGTGGCCGAGCGCATTCGCGAGTACGAAGCCCAGGGCACCTCGGCGTTCATCCTGTCGGGCTTCCCGCTGATCGATGAAGCGCACCGGGTGGCGGACCTGCTATTCCCGCTGCTGGACCTGGACCACGGTTTTGAAGTGCCGCGTCTGAACGCCGTGCAACACCAAGAGGCGTAACTGATGAGCGAAGGTTTTTCCCGCCGGGTGTTCCTCGGCAACAGCCTGGCCATCGGCGGCGGTTTGCTGCTGGGTGGCTGTGACAGCGGTGCAGCGCTGGCGGCGGTGCTGTCGAGCACACCGACTACCGGCGGACGCCTGCGCATCGGCATCATCGACGGCGACCAGTCCGGCAACCTCGATGCCCACAAACCGGTGGGCGGCGGGATCATTCGCGGCTGGGCGCTGTACAGCAAGTTCTGGGAATGGAACACCGACGTCAGCACGCGCCTGGCCCTGGCCGAGTTCGCCGAGCCGAACGCCGACGCCAGCGCCTGGACCATCCGCATCAAGCCAGGCCTGGAGTTTCACCACGGCAAGACCATCGGCGCCGACGACATGCTGTTCTCGCTGCTGCGCCTCACCGACCCGAAACTGGCCTCGCCGTTTGCCGGCCTGGTGGGCGCCATCGACCGCAATGCGCTGCGCAAGCTGGATGAGCGCACCATCGAAATCCGCTTCAAACAGGGCCAGAGCTTCTTCCCGCTGGATGAAACCCTGATCAGCTTCGGCGGCATCGTGCCCACCGACTACGACCCCATCAGCAATCCGGTGGGCGCCGGCCCCTACAAGCTCAAGCGCTTCGTGCCCGGCCAGCGTTCGCTCTACAGCCGGTTCGAGAATTACTACAAGCCCGGCCAGCCCTACGCCGACGAACTGGAAATCATCGAGTTCAAGGACCAGGTGTCGCGGGTCGCGGCCTTGCGTGCCGGGCAGATCGACGTCGCCAGTGGCGTGCAGGCCGAGCACAGCGCATTGCTCAAGGCCGACTCGCGCCTGTCGCTGTGCGTGTCGCCCAGCACCTCGTTCACCGGCTTCAACCTGAACCTGGCCAAGCCGCCGTTTGATGACGTGCGGGTGCGCCAGGCGTTCCGTTTGCTGGCCGATCGGCAGGAACTGGTAGACCGTGGCCTCAACGGTTTCGGGCGCATCGCCAACGACCTGTATTCGCCCCATGACCCCACCTACAACCATGACATTGCGCAGCGTCCCCGAGACCTGGACCAGGCACGCTCGCTGCTGCGCCAGGCCGGGCAGACCGACCTGCGTGTTGAACTGACGACCCCCTCCGGCCCCGGTGTGAATGCCGCGCTGGTGTTTGCCCAGCAGGCGAAGAAGGCCGGCGTGGAGGTGCGTGTGACCCAGGTCGACGGCGCCGTATTCAACGGCCCGCAGCGTGAACAGTGGCAGCTGTCGCCGGGCTCGACGCCGGCCCGTGGCTTCCTCGCGTCGGCGTTGCACAACGACGCACCGTTGGCGATCTACAACCGCAGCAATTTCCACGACGAGCGCTTCGACGCGCTGTACCGCCAGGCCCTGGCCCAACCGGATCTGCAACTGCGCAAAGGCCTGGTGCACGAGGCCCAGCAGATTCAACACGAGCGCGGCGGGCTGCTGATCTGGGGCTTCAACGACGTGCTGGACGCCGCGTCGGTACGGGTCGGCGGCCTCACGCCGGAACAGACCACCTTCGCCTCCTGGCGCTTTGACGAGTTGTGGTTGAACCATGTCTAAGCCCCTGCGAACGCCGGCCTGGCTGTCGTGGTTCGTCGGCCGCCTGGGCTACGGCCTGCTCACCGCCTGGGTGATCAGCCTGGTGGTGTTCATCGCCACCCAGGCGCTGCCCTCGGACCCGGCCCGGGTGATTCTCGGCCCCGACGCGCCGCTGCAAAGCATCCTCACCCTGCAACATCAACTGGGGCTGGACCAGCCGATCCTGCGGCAATACCTGCGCTGGCTCGGCTCGGCCCTGAGCGGCGACCTGGGGGTGTCACTGGACTCCAACGCGCCAGTCAGCAGCATCCTGTGGGGCCGTTTCGGCTACACCCTGGCGCTGCTCGCCGGGGTCATCGCCGTGGTGGTGCCGGCGGCGCTGGGCATTGGCGTGTACCTGGCGCTGCGCCGCGACAGCCACCTCGACCGCTGGAGCCTGTCGTTGCTGATTTTCCTCAAGGCCACGCCGGGCTTTCTGTTGGCCATCGGCCTGGTGCTGCTGTTTTCCATGCCCCATATGGACTGGTTGCCGGCGGTGTCGATCCTCGACCCGGATCAGTCGCTGTGGCACCAGTTGCCGTTTCTGGTACTGCCGGTGTTGGCCCTGAGCCTGTCGGCGCTGCCGTACCTCACGCGGATGGTACGTGCGGCGATGATCGACGCGCTGGAGTCCGACTACGTGATTGCCGCACGGCTGCGGGGCATTCCCCATTGGCGGATTGTGTGGCGGCACACCTTGCCCAATGCGCTGGTGCCGGCGATTCAAGGCGTGGCGCTGACCCTGCGCACGTTGATCGGCGGCGCAGTGCTGGCCGAGGTGATCTTCAGTTACCCCGGCATCGGCACGGCCCTTAACGCGGCGATCCAGATGCGCGACTTGCCGATGATCCAGGCCATCGTGCTGGTGATCACCCTGGCGGTGGTGCTGATCAATCTGCTGGCCGACCTGTTGACGGTGCTGCTCACGCCCAAGCTGCGCACGGCCCGTCGCGTGACAATGATTTCGCGCAACCGCCGGGGCATTACCCCGTGGTGGCGTTCCCGAGGTGATGCATGAGCAAGAGTCGAGTTTCCCGCTGGCTGGCCGAACCGCAGACCCGCAAAGGTGCGCTGATCACCGTGCTGGTGATCGCCGTGGCGCTGTTGGGCCCGTTGCTGGCGCCCCATGGTTCGACGGACATGGTCGGGCCGGTGTACGGCGCGCCAACGGGTTGGGCGTTGCTCGGGTATGACTTCCTTGGGCATGACGTGTTGTCGCGGCTGCTCAGCGGTGGCCTGTCGGTGTTGTGGATGTCAGTGGCGGCGGCGAGCATTGCCCTCGCGGTGGGCAGCACCCTTGGCTTGCTCGCAGGGCTCTCGCGGCGGCGCCTGGACCAGTTGATCACCTGGCTGGCGGACGTGTCCCTGGCGTTTCCCGACCTGATCCTGGTGCTGTTGATTGTCTCGATGCTGGGCCGTGCGCCGTGGTTGATCGTGCTCACGGTGTCGATTGCATTTATCCCGGGGGTGATTCGCCTGGCGCGGGCCAGCGCGGTGGCGGTGGCGGGGCAGGAATTTGTCGAGGCGGCGCAGATGATGGGCTATTCGCGGCGGCGGATCCTGTTCAAGGAGATCCTGCCGAACATCCTCACGCCATTGCTGGTGCACTTCGGCAACATGCTGACCTGGGGCGTGGGCATGCTCTCGGGCCTGAGTTTTCTCGGTTATGGCGTGGCGCCGCCGACGGCGGACTGGGGCTTGATGATCAATGAAAACCAGGCCGGGTTGCTGGTGCAGCCCTGGGCCGTGCTGGCACCGGCGGTGCTGATCGGCGTATTTGCCTACGGGACCAATATCCTCGCTGAAGGCATCGGCCGCAGCAGCGCGCGCCTGGGAGAAAAACAGCCATGAATGCGATCACGGAGATTACGACAACCGTGCTGCAGGTCAGCGGCTTGCGGGTTGAATTGCCGGGGCAGGTGGATGTGCTGTCCGGGGTGTCCTTCAGCCTGGAGGCCGGCGAAATCCTCGGGTTGGTGGGGGAGTCGGGTTCCGGCAAGACCACGCTGGCCACCGCGCTGCTGGCCCATGCCCGGCGCGACGCGCGGATTGTCGGGGGGCAGGTGCATATCGCCGGCCAGGCGCTGTTGGGCCTGGAAGGTGAAGCCTTGCGCCGCGCCCGTGGCAGCCTGATCGGCTATGTTGCCCAGGACCCGGCCACCGCGCTCAACCCGGCGCTGCGCATTGGCGGCCTGCTGCGCGAAACCCTGGCGGTGCATCCACTCCAGCTGGACAAGGCTGCGCAGCAACAGCGGATTATTGAAACCTTGCGTGATGTGGGTTTGCCGGATGACCCGGAGTTTCTACGGCGCTTTCCCCATCAACTGTCCGGCGGCCAGCAACAGCGGGTGATGCTGGCCCTGGCGTTCGTGCTGCGGCCCCGGCTGATCGTGCTGGACGAGCCCACCACCGCGCTGGACGTCACCACCCAGGCGCATATCCTCGCCACCTTGCGCCGCTTGTGCAAAAGCCAGGGCGTGGCGGCGGTGTATGTGTCCCATGACCTGGCGGTGATCAAGGACCTGGTGGACCGGGTGATGGTGATGTACGCCGGGCGGATTGTTGAAACGGCCAGCCGGGACGGGTTGTTCAGTCGGCCATCCCATCCCTACACCCGAGGCTTGCTGGCGGCGATTCCCGATGTGGCCGGGCGCCGTGAATTACGGGCGATTGGCGGGCATGCCCCGGCACCGGGGCAGCGCCCTCAAGGCTGTGGCTTCGGGCCGCGGTGTGAGCGGTTTCGGCCTGAGTGTTCACAGCAGGAACCGCTATTGCAGGCGCTGTCGGCGGGGCATGAAGTGGCGTGTTTCACACCCCATGATCAGCCGTTGCAGCGCATCGCCCTGGCACCGATTGCCGCCGTGGATGCGCGCACCGATACCGCCTTGCTGGAGATCAGCGGGTTGAACGTGGCGTATGACCGGCAGGTGCTGTTTGACGTGTCGCTGCAGCTGCTGCCGGGGGAATGCCTGGCGCTGGTGGGCGAGTCCGGCTCCGGCAAGACCAGCCTCGCGCGGGCCGTTGCCGGGTTGGGGGAGAATGCCGAAGGCGAGCTGCGTTATGCCGGGCAACCGTTGCCGCTGCAGGCACGGCAGCGTGAGGCGGGGTTGCGGCACCAGATTCAGTACATCTTCCAGAACCCGTACCGGGCGCTGAATCCGCGGCAGACGGTGTACCAGACCTTGAGTGCACCGCTGGAGCATTTCTTTGCAGTGAGCGGCGGCGCCGCACGGGAACGGGTGGAGGCGGTGCTCAAGCGCGTATCGCTGCCGGCGTCGGTGGCCGGGTTGTATCCCCACAGCCTGTCTGGCGGTGAGCGCCAGCGCGTGGCGATTGCCCGGGCGTTGCTGTGTGAGCCGAAGCTGCTGATCTGCGATGAGATCACCTCGGCGCTGGACGTCTCGGTGCAGGCGTCGATCCTGGATTTGCTGCGCCAGTTGCAGCGGGACGGTTTGACGTTGTTGTTTGTCACCCACGACCTGGGCGTGGTGCGGGCGATTGCCGACCGGGTGCTGGTGCTGAAGGTCGGGCGGGTGGTGGAGCAGGGCGCGGTGGATAGCGTGCTGGATCAGCCGCAGGCGGCGTATACGCAGACGTTGCTGGAGCATTCGCCCTCGCTGGGCTGACCGACACTGCTGCGCAGTGATCGCCGGCAAGCCGGCTCCTACACGAAACCTGTAGGAGCCG